>NZ_JBYRHQ010000002.1:0-11604 GCF_058068185.1 Paraglaciecola sp. IT1134
AACTTAAAAAACGGAGGATCATTATGGGCAACGTAATACGCCGTTATACCCAGTCCTACGAACATTAATATCAGTAGTATTAGCGCTATTATCAAGCCATCGCTGTTGAACTGCACCATTCAAAACTTCTTTTATATCGACCAAGAAAGTTGATTAATGTAACACCATTCAAGGTATAATTATTCTTATTCTTAAATTAGATGAAGACCCATGCCTAAAGAGAAAACACCTAACACAGAAAATAGCCACGGCGGTAAGCGCGAAGGTTCGGGGCGAAAGCGTAGCCGTGGACAGAGCGTAGTAATTCGAATACCAGAATCCTATGCCCAGGCAGTTAAAACCCTTATCGCTGAACTGGATGCATTACGGGACGCTCCCAGCAAACACAGTCACTCCACAGAGTGGGAATATTTGCATTTGGATGGTCACGAAGACGGTACAGGCTCGGCAATTTATCAAATTAGCGTTCGTAAATTCTAACTTGGTTTTTGTAACATTTTTCATGATATGAATATTACGACTAGCTTTGCACGTAAGGGGCATAGTTAGCCTCCCAGTTCTCGTACATTGCCCACCCAAACAGGGCCATGACGATACAAAATCTCCCCCAGAACTCTTCTCTTTACTCATTGTTGGCACTCCACTTGGATTAAAAAAAACCAGTTTATTAATTTTAAAAAGCCATAAATCCAGACTCAAAAAAAGCTAAAAAGCGGAGTTGATCCAATGAGTTTTATAAACGATTTTAAAAATGACGCCAAAACAGGCTCTCATGAATTAAAGCTCAACAGAGAGCCCAAACGCATTCTGAATGCCACGATTTTCCGTAAATTTATCAGATGAGGATCATCTTCGCGTAAAAAAATACTGTGAATCTATGGGGTTAAGTTGCGCGGCGTTAGCTCGTATGTTGATATTGTAAAAAATTAACAAACCCACCATGTAAATTACTTTGTAAATTACTCTCAAAAAAACATCACACCGTAACCGCTCCTGGTTATTATTAAAGTATGGTACGAGTTACTTATGCGACGTTAAGATCTAATGAAAAATGGCGTCATTAGTTTCTTTAGAATCCAGTACTTAATAAAGAATATTATTCGTAAATGATATTAAATATATAAAATCTTGTATATCTCATGCCATTGTGATAGCATATCTAGAAGGTGGGAAAGCCATCTATTTATATCAGAGAGTAATCGTTAGCAACATCGAAAGGTATTAAAAGCAAACGAACTCTTTGGTTGAAAAGAAGAGTAGTCCAACAATGGAATACTTAAATTTATAACTACGAAGGTCATCTAAATGAAAAATTCAAATAAACAATTAATCTTTTTGAGGAATATTACACATGAGCATGAAGTTAGAACCCGTTTCGGAAGCTGCCCTACGAGCGTTTAAGAAACTACCGAAAGATGTAAAAGAAGATTTCGCCAAAGCATTACAGGATGTAATGAATGGAAGAAGGCCGGGCATGGACTTCAAACAGCTGAACAACTTAGGTAAAAATGTTAAAGGTGTTGTAGAATTAATAATAAATGGCTCACCAGCCTACAGGGCGGTGTACGTAGCCAAATTCAACAATAAAGTGTACTTGTTACACGCCTTCACTAAAACAACCAACGGGGTAGATAAAAAGGCCATGGATGTTGTAGTGAAGCGGTTCAAAGAGATTCCCAAATGATGGTTAGCAGCAGCCTTCTGGTGTTCTGACGGTCATTGACATATTAACGTCTGCTTGTTTTTGTTGGATATAGTTAAACTCAAAAGTAAAACCTAGTTTACTCAACATCACCATCAACATATCAACAGAGAATTTGCTGATTTTCCCATTTTTCAAGTTACTAATGCGCGGTTGTGACACTCCCAAGTGTTCAGCCGCTTCTTTTTGCGTCCAATCTTTCGATTTAATTAAATCGACAATAGCATTCATCATATTTGAGCGCATTGTGTAATTTTCAATCTCTTTAGTATCGTCCGTTAACAACTCGAAAGCGTTATTGAATGATTTCATTTCGGTTTATTCTCCTATTTCAACACTAAGCATACAGTTTTGTATGCACTTACTAGTATTACAGCTGGTGTAATACCCCTTACCGTAAAATCAGTTAAAGCGAATAAGTAAGTGAGTGTTTTATTGAAAGGTAGTTCATGCGGCAAATTATACAAGTATTTATATAATTTACAAATTTTATTTTGCCTTTAAAAACATATAGTTAAATTACTCTCACTTTCCACAGGAGAACTTTACTTCCTAAATGTATGAAAACGAACCGTTGACCACTCAAACCGAGTGAAACGACATAACTAGCCCAAGTTCGTGTAACGGGTGTTATGTTAAACGCCTCTTCTTGCCGTTTTTTCCTAAAAAACCCTATGTTAACTATCCGTTTCACGGCGTTCAATGTGGATCCGGCACAAGTAGGTCTTAACGGTGTCAAAATGAAGAGTTTGAGCCAAAAAGGGCAAACACGAGGTGCCATTATCCAAAGAGTCAAAAGTTATGGATTAATTCAACCTCTGTTGGCAAATAAATATAGCTACTCCGACCATTCGATCGAACGCCAAGGGCATTTAGGCTACTTTCAAATCGTCCAAGTTGACATCGTCAGTGTCTCAGTAACGGACAGCCAGTGATTCAGCAGTGAAACCTGACTGATGTCTTTGCTATCACAAAAAGGTTAATAACATTATCGTAATTATTTTAGGCTTTTCCAGCATGAGTACTAATATCATAAAGTCGTTTTTTATTTACTAACTCCTCAGGAAGGATTGCGATGAAACTTAGTTATAACTTAGTAATTGTTTATTTTTGGTGTTTTGTTTGTGTCAGCTACACGCAGGACGCTGAAGCCACTATTATAGAACTCAATGATCTTTATACTTCTGTTGACAAACCAGCCACCCTGGAATTTTTTTTGGATGATAGTATTTCTGCGTCTATGAAAATATTACAACCAAATGAAATCGAAGATTTCTTTGGTCTGTCAAAATCAGAAACGCAAACTGTAACTGGGGAGTGGTGGAAATTAACAGTGACAATTAATGAAGATGATGCGGGTTTTTTTGGTGGAGCAGATGATCTAGTTATTTCTGGCTCCTTTACACACATAAAAGGCCCGCATGGTGAGGGATCTGGCGCCGCGTTAGCATTTCGTGCCTTGTATCCCAATGCTGTAGCGGCTGCAAATGGGCAATGTACCGGGCCTGGCCCAGAATTAATTAATCCTCACGTGAAACATAAAGATATATTGAATAAAAGGCCATTCGCGTGCGGTTATACATCGGTTAAGTCGTTAAACCAAGGAACAATAGAGAGTTATGAATTTATTGCAAGTGCACGCCACGTAGCAGAACCAGGCGTTCTAATGTTGTACATGTTTGGCCTATCATTATTTTGTTTCTTATTTTTCTTTCGCCGCAAATCTGACAAAAAAGTTATCCTGATAACCAGCATTGCCCAACCATCGTCAATAGGCGATAAGACTTAGACGGTGTCAATATTGTCACATCTGCTAGTCGGAACAGGATATGGCATTGAAATTAGCCCCGCTGGCGTGCGCTACATGTGGCTAAGGGAAAATATGACGACCAATGCATTACGACTTCAAAAAGCAAAATCCTCGCTAAGCGGCAGCTAGCGAGGATTGTCTTCCCTTTGCTGTCAATAAACGGGTACGGTGTTACGACAAAGGCGCTCGGTAATTAGACCTACAGAATCCCTTGGTAATCACATTAATCCAATTATCTAAAGGTGAGGGATCGCCCCCAATGTTCGAGGGTTTTAAAAGGGACATATTGATAGCTCAGAGCCTTGGCTTGATTAAAGTAACTTAATTCAAAATTGAGTTGTCCAGGAACAATCCGATCACTTTTTCTTATTTTTGTTCTTGTCGGTTCCGCTAAACGTTTGATAAAACAGAAACGCCGAAATCCCGACTAAAAAAACGACGATCGGTACCCATCTTTGGGCTTCACTTAACATTCGTTCACTCCTATCTAGCTGCTCTTTGTAAAAGCAAATTATGGCTTATCCTAGTTGCTCCAGGATAACACCAGTTGACACAATATTCACTCTTCGATTTGGTACTGAAATCCCTTTTTGAGTCTGGGCGCAAATACGCTATCACTATTAACACCCAGACTCAAAAAGGGATTGATCGAATTCGCGCACTATTTTAAATGCACTTTGACAATAACGTGTCAATCTGCACATAATGTACGCTTATACAAAAGAGTAGTGACTTTATCACTCGTGAGTACCGACACGTTAATCACCGAGACGCAGTTTCCACACTGTCGCAATGCGTAAACGTGAGTTCTGGCTATATAGCCAGAAAATTGAACCCATCTATCGAAATCGAAAACAGGAGAACTTAACGATGCAAAACGATGATAAAGCCACTTAGCAGTGTAAAAGCCAGAGCGCTAACCCCCTCTTAAATCACCGGTTCGCATAGGGCTAAATATGTCTGAACCCGCACAGCGTATGTGTAAATCAGGCTAACAGGCATTAAGTTGTCGCTGTCGTTCTTTTAGAACGATTGTAAAATTACTTACAGGTACACCATGAAAGATTTTGATCTTGATGCCGAAATCACAGCTATCAAAGCTCATACCAAGGCCATCAGAAAACGTAATTATTCCAGTCGTATATCTAAGCTAGACAAGTACAAGGGCGAACTGTTAACCCTGCATAGGGCTGGTACCAGTCACGCTGAATTACTCCGCTGGCTAAAAGCTAAACGTATTACATGCGCCCCCTCTACCGTCTTAAGATACATTCAAAAACATGGGTAAATTTGCCAAAGCTGAAACCCAAGCTGCATCCGTAATTAAAGCCTTACAACGGCAAGGCGTTCTTAAATCTTTCAGCACAGCTGAAAACTACAAACAAGCCCTGATCCGCACATGTCGCTACGTGAAGGAAGAGCGGCTAGGTTCGCTACGGGATTTAACCGTAGAGAGCGCCATGAATTACCTTGAATTACGAAGTGAGGAAGTAGGCCAAAAGGCTCTTGATCAAGACCGTCACGCTATCCAATTTATGATGCACCACCTAACAAACAAAATAGGTGCATCTAAGCGCTTGGCCAGTGTCAAATCTGACCAACCTCAAATACTGACTTCACGCAGTTACACCGCAGAGCAAGTTGAAATGGTTGCCGGCGCTCAACGTGGCGCTAACGAGATAGCAACGCAAATTGCTTATGCAGCAGGATTACGGGGCCATGAACTTCTGACTCTTAGGCCAATTGAAGAGCGAGGGGCAAGCCCACGGGAATCCGTCGATACAAAGTTCGAAGGTAGAGAGGGAAAGCGCTACACAGTTAAGGGGAAGGGGGGATTAATACGAGAGGTCGTTTTGCCGAACCCCCTCGCAGTACAACTTGAATTATTGCGTTTAGAAACCCCTCAACGTGTTACCGATAGAGGCATACATTACCAGCAGAATTATAACATTAATGGTGGCAAAAAATGGGCTAGCTCATTCAGCCAAGCGTCTAAACGCGCCCTTGGATGGTCTTCAGGGGCGCATGGCCTACGACACAGTTACGCCCAAGAACGCATGCATGAACTACAACATTCAGGTTTAGCCAGGATTGATGCGCTTAAAACCGTGAGTGAAGAAATGGGGCATTTCCGTCCCTACATAACCGAGACATACCTGCGATGAGAAACATATTCCTCTTCATAATTTTCACTGTGATTATCAGCCTTTTGATATATTTCAACGGCGTCATGAGCACCCAAGGATACGCCATTGCCACCGATGGCCAATGGCGAATAGAAGCAGTGGGTTGGGATATTTTTATCCAGGCGTGGCCAATCATGTTGGTCGCAATTGCTTTTGCTCTGCCTGTGGTCACTGGCATTCTGTTTTTTGGTTACCAGTACGCCAATAAAGATGATTTAGAACGCGACCGAGACGCGCAAAGAAGAGAAATTCAATCAATCAGGGAAACAGCAAGCAGAAGAGTTTTAGAGGCTGAAAATGCGTTACAAAGCGAATTAGCGAAAGCCAAAACGTTGCAAACTGAAGCGGAAGCGATGAAGGCAAAACATAAATCCGGTTATGACAGAGCCGTTAACGCTGTCAAGGACGCTGAAAACCGTATCAACGAAGCCGACAAAAAAACGCACTTTGCCGAAACAGCAAGAGATCGCGCCCGAGGTGCAGCAGAGCGACTTAAGCGCAAACTGGAACGACTAAATGGAGATATTCATGTCTAAACACACCAAATGGCCACGGCGGGAAGCGCAATGGCTCGGGGCGAAAGCGCAGCCGTGGACAGAGCGTAGTGATTCGAATACCAGAATCCTATGCCCAGGCAGTTAAAACCCTTATCGCTGAACTGGATGCATTACGGGACGCTCCCAGCAAACACAGTCACTCCACAGAGTGTGGAGTATTTGCATTTAGATGGTCACGAAGATGGTACAGGCTCGGCAACTTCTCAAATTAGCGTTCGTAGATTCTAACTTGGTTTTTGTAACATTTTTCATGGTGTGAATATTACGACTAGCTTTGCACGTAAGGGGCATAGTTAGCCTCCCAGTTCTCATACATTGCCCACCCAAACAGGGCCATGACGATCATCATCACTGCAACAAAATCTCCCCCAGAATTCTTCTCTTTACTCATTATTGGCACTCCATTTGGATTAAAAAGCCATAAATCCAGACTCAAAAAAAGCTAAGTAGCGGTTTAGCAGATCCTGGGCTTCTACTTGGTATCGAGGTGCGCTCTACATGGCTTTGCCATAAAGTTGATTTTTGTAACATAATTCAACTATATAATTGTCACTTCACTCCCGAAACAAGGCTTTCAAACAGTCCTTTTTTCAGGTATTTTTTAAAGTAACTATTTGATATAACAAGTAAAATTACCTGTTGATAATTCAGGTTCATTAGTTATAAGAACTGGTGTTAAAACCCTCAAATACCCATTTTTTATCCTATATCATAAAATCTTCCTCGTTATGGCCACCGGCCATGCAGCGGAGCGGGTACCTTCGCCTTGGCTTTCAAACACCCGGCATTCTTGTTGCGCAGAGGCACACAGCAAATAAATCTAATTTTGCACCATGCCGCTCTGCTAAGCCATCTTTGTGGCCGTTAGGCCATTATATTTCGCGCACCGGCTTGCCGGTAGAAGCGAACGCATTTTAATTTTTAAGCGGGGTATGCCGGAAACGAGTGTAACGAGGGGTAGGGCTGGCAGGGGTGCAACCCCTAAGAAGGGTACGCACTAAATTAAATAAGTTATTATACATTTTCATCCACAACCAAATATTACTTATGCCTTTCTTTTAAGCGGTTTAATGCGGCTTTCAGCTCTGTTTTACAGGGTTTTCCACAGCTTTTTTTCTTTGTTTTAATAACTTGTTTGTATACTTGTTTGTATACTTGTTTGTAGGGCAGCTAAGCCCTTTGTTTTTGTGGCCTTCAGGGGTTTAAGGTGTACGGATTCGTGGTAGAGGTGTACAGAACCGTGGTTTGAGGTGTACAGATTCGTGGTCAGATAGGTGTACAGTTCCGTGGTGTTATCCACATATCGGTGTACGGATATTAATCGGTGGACACCTATTGAGGGTTGGTGTATCTTATTTTTTCACGTACATCATTTCTATGTAAGCCAAGAGAATAGAGTTCTACATGGGTAAGGTGTACATAATCGTGGTGAGCGTGATGTAGCCTTTTATAGTTAATGTGGTGTATTTAAATGAATGGAATATCGGTTACAAAATCAAATCATTTGCTCGATGCAAGCTATAGATTGAATACACAAGCACACAAGCTAATTTTGTGTTGTATAGCGAAACTTGATCCAATGAAACGGCCTGAGAAGACAATTACAATAACAGCTAGTCAGTATGCCGAACTAATGCAGATAGACCTTAAACACGCTTACGAAGACCTTTATAAGTCAGCGGACGCACTATTCTCAGCATCAATAATACTTAATGAAGGCGACGAAGATATTGAGCTTCACTGGATTCAAAAGAAAGCAAAAAAGCGTAAAGGTGAAGGACAAGTGACCCTCACGTGGTCTGAAGACGTTCTAAAATACCTCACGCAGCTCAGCGGGAAGTTTAAAACTTATCAGCTTCGGCATGTTGCAAACCTAGACTCCAGCCACGCGATACGTCTTTACGAAATTTTAGTCCGCTTTGAAGATACAGGCTGGCGAGAAATAAGCTTAGATGAATTCAAAAAGTCTATGGGTATCTCAAACATATACCCACAGTTCAAAGAGCTACGCAGGAGAGTTATTGATCCAGCCATTAAGCAAATTAACAAATCTAGCAACTTGACAGTAACCGTCAAACCTAAAAAAAATGGTCTCAAAATATACGGACTGCGGTTTGATATTATTGTAGATGAGCAGATGGAATTAAATTATGAATAAGAAAATAACCACTCTTTAAATACATAATTACAGCTTTAAAGGTGTACAGATTCGTGGTCAACGTAATATTTCGCTACCATTTCCCAATGAGCAATGTAAATTACCGTGTAATTAACTATAATTTACATGGTAAATGATGATGACTAAATTAATATCTGTCTGGAGCCCCAAAGGAGGGACTGGTAAAACAACCATAAGCTTGCACTTGGCTGACTGCATGGCCAGAACAGGTAAGCGAGTTTTGGTATATGACTCTGATAGCCAAAAGTCACTAACAGAAGTACATAATCACTCAGATGATCTTAAATTTGATGTTACAGCTACAAGCCCAAAAAGCATCGAAGGCTATGACTACCTTATTATCGATTTCCCACCCACCGTGGAAGGACTAACTCGTGAACATCGGACTATTTTAGATAAATCTGATCATGTAGTAAGTCCGGTTCGAGCAAGCAGACTAGATCTGATGTCATTTAAAAGCGTAAAAAACATGGTAGAAAGTGCTCGCTTGATTTGTGTTCTAAATGCTTATGACAAACGAATTAAAGACCAAGTTGAGGTTTACCAGGAGATCGCTAAAGACTACGTTGTATTGTCCTACAGCTCTATCTACAGCCGCTCAATAAACGCTTGCAAGACTATCTTCAGCGACTCTATCAGGAGCTATCACGGTATAAACAAAGCACGCAACGAAATGCGCAAACTAGCGGAGTTGATCCAATGAGCTTTATAAACGACTTTAAAAATGACGCTAAAACAGGCTCTCATGAATTAAAGCCCAACCGAGAGCCAAAACGAATTCTAAAGCCACGATTTTCCGTAAACTTATCAGATGAAGATCATCTTCGCGTAAAAAAATACTGTGAATCAATGGGGTTAAGTTGCGCGGCATTAGCTCGCATGTTGATTTTAGACAAAATCAACAAAGCTTAGCTAGGTAATTTACCTAGTAATTTACTAGGTAAATTACATTCCACACTTTCATTATGCGGTGTGAAACAAAATAGGCCGGAATCAAGTAGGTTTAGAAATATCGACACCCTCTTTGGTTGTCAGCTCTGCGTGTATGGGCGTTACTTTGACAACATTACCCTTAGATAGCTTTAATCTAGATTTTCAAAAAATTCTGCATGCAGAATTTTTTGGAGTCCTAAATTAAATTTACTGAACTATAGATTCGGTTCGTGAGTATGCGCTCCCAAAATTTTCACCTCGATGATAATTTATAACCTAATTTAGCCCCGAATAAGTATTTCTCGCTGATGCAACACAGACTGTTTTTTGTGGTTACAGCAAGACTACTTACAAACGGAGCTCACGATGAGCTGGAAACTGTCATTTTTTCAACTAAATTTAATTGCTGGATAAGAGCAAACATGGACGTTGAAAATGACTATATGCCTCCCACCTGTGCACCAAGTACCACCTAAAGCGTTAATCCAAACTTGGTGTCTACTCCTCCAAAGCGAAGATGAAAAAGTAAGCATGCACGCCAAGGAAATGCTGCTAGAAAATTTTGATTCAATGCGTGATGTTGTTGAGTTTGTAAAGCTGCATAAAATTAAGGTTTGATTAAAACGCTGTTAGGGCCAATCAACTAATAATTTTGGGGATATCACATCACTTTATGTTTCGTAAATACGTTGGGTAATTCTGGAATAAAGCCGGATGTTCGAATATCTATCACAACGTAAACATAAAATAGCTATATGTAGTGATTAAATGCAACTCACACCACTATATATCGTGAAATTATAGATAGTGATTTATTTAAACAAAAAGTTTAAGAAAAAAAAATTAAATCAATTGTGCTTGCAATCCTACTATCCGCAACTCCGGTAGTGTTATTAAGTGAGTCGCCACTAACATTAAATTCACTGCACCAACACTGCGCAGAAAACCACCAGATGTTGGGTTGCAATGCGCTTGAAAGCTCACTATCTTGTGTTTTGTTAAATGAATTAAAAGTTAAGGTTTGTTTAATTTGGGAGGGCGCGCTGACAGCTTTAACGAGAAACTGTCAGCACAAACTCACAACGAAAGGTCGAAGGAGTTGCTTGTCTGTTTTGATACACTAGACAAATTAGAGGAACACAGTTTGTGTACTTCCAATAAATGAACCCTACTTATGTTTCATAAATTTTTCAATTACTATAATGTCAAATTTGAACAAGCAGTTGGTTTTACTAAGTATTCTTCTATCGACCTCTATTTTAAAAATTTAAATGCGAGGTCCATTAAAATGGCACGTTTAAAGTATTGCAGTGGACAATTTTGTCCGATGAAAGGTATGCGTCTTTGTATGTTCTGCCTGATGATCCCTAATTATTGGGGAATTTATCATGTCGAATGTACTGCGTTCTCTTCAGGCATTGATGATGTGGTGAATATATCTCCCCAAAAACAGCAAAATTTTTCTGTTTTAAAGACGTAAGTAGCTAGCGAAAGGCCTACGATACGTAGGCCTTTTTATGACACCGCCAACCCGGCGATTAGTTCAGTTGCATGCTGTTGAATGATCTCAATCATGTGAATGTGTGTTCACAATCACCGGAATATGCACTCAGTATAGATGAAGTATACGCCTCTACTTTCAAAGCAAAAAAAGTCCCGAAGGACTTCTTTTGGTATACGTTCAGCTTATTTTTTATGGATATGTTTTTTACCCCATCGTTCTAAATCATCGCTATAGTGATTTAGAACAGCGATCCCTATAACAATAAAAACAATCGATATAGGCAAAGCCCATGCTACGAATGTAGATCCACTAATACCAGTCATTACATTTCTCCCAATATCAGCGCAATACACGCGCTCAAGATAAACAATAATATGCCTACACCAGATAATACCATAGCTACAGGCACCAACCCCCCAAAAGTGAGGGATAGCCCCCAATGTTCAAGGAGGGACATTTTGATAGCTAAAAGGTGTAATATTGAATTAAACACACCAAGAGAATATTTTTATGTCTGGCATAACATTTGTTTCTATTGCTTTTCCCATTATTTTCATTGCTTTGGTCGTAATAGTTTTCGTTGTTAATCATTACAGCCATGCACTTGAAAAATGGGGCTAAAAGCACATCAAATAAATCAGAGCCCGCCTTGATTAAAGTAACTTTAATCAAGTATCGTTATCCAGGAACATTCCATCATTTTTTTTGGTTTTTCTTACTCTTCTTTCGCAAA